>NZ_JBLADV010000002.1:0-17500 GCF_047200555.1 Paenibacillus sp. MB22_1 | reverse complement strand
TCTGATCCGCCGAAAGCCTAAGGGTTCCTGAGGAAGGTTCGTCCGCTCAGGGTAAGTCGGGACCTAAGGCGAGGCCGAAAGGCGTAGTCGAAGGACAACAGGTTGAAATTCCTGTACCACCGTAATCCGTTATGAGCGATGGGGTGACGCAGTAGGGTAGTGACGCGAGCTGATGGATGCTCGTCCAAGCAGTGAGGCTGGTGTGTAGGCAAATCCGCACACCGTAAGGCTGGGCTGTGATGGGGAGGGAAAATTTACAGTACCGAAGGTCATGATCTCACACTGCCAAGAAAAGCCTCTAGCCAGGAGAAGGTGCCCGTACCGCAAACCGACACAGGTAGGCGAGAAGAGAATTCTAAGGCGCGCGGAAGAACTCTCGTTAAGGAACTCGGCAAAATGACCCCGTAACTTCGGGAGAAGGGGTGCCTCGGTAGGGTGAATAGCCCGAGGGGGCCGCAGTGAAAAGGCCCAAGCGACTGTTTAGCAAAAACACAGGTCTGTGCGAAGCCGCAAGGCGAAGTATACGGGCTGACGCCTGCCCGGTGCTGGAAGGTTAAGGGGAGCGGTTAGGAGGAATACCTCCGAAGCTGTGAACCGAAGCCCCAGTAAACGGCGGCCGTAACTATAACGGTCCTAAGGTAGCGAAATTCCTTGTCAGGTAAATTCTGACCCGCACGAATGGCGTAACGACTTGGGCGCTGTCTCAACGAGAGATCCGGTGAAATTTTAATACCTGTGAAGATGCAGGTTACCCGCGACAAGACGGAAAGACCCCATGGAGCTTTACTGCAGCTTGATATTGGACTTGGATACGATTTGTACAGGATAGGTGGGAGCCTAGGAAGCCGGAGCGCCAGCTTCGGTGGAGGCGCCGTTGGGATACCACCCTGATCGTATCTAGGTTCTAACCTGGTGCCCTGATCGGGTACGGGGACAGTGTCAGGTGGGCAGTTTGACTGGGGCGGTCGCCTCCTAAAGAGTAACGGAGGCGCCCCAAGGTTCCCTCAGAATGGTTGGAAATCATTCGAAGAGTGCAAAGGCAAAAGGGAGCTTGACTGCGAGACTGACAAGTCGAGCAGGGACGAAAGTCGGGCTTAGTGATCCGGTGGTACCGCATGGAAGGGCCATCGCTCAACGGATAAAAGCTACCCTGGGGATAACAGGCTTATCTCCCCCAAGAGTCCACATCGACGGGGAGGTTTGGCACCTCGATGTCGGCTCATCGCATCCTGGGGCTGAAGTAGGTCCCAAGGGTTGGGCTGTTCGCCCATTAAAGCGGTACGCGAGCTGGGTTCAGAACGTCGTGAGACAGTTCGGTCCCTATCTGTCGTGGGCGTAGGAAATTTGAGAGGAGCTGTCCTTAGTACGAGAGGACCGGGATGGACGCACCGCTGGTGCACCAGTTGTTCCGCCAGGAGCACAGCTGGGTAGCTAAGTGCGGACGGGATAAGCGCTGAAAGCATCTAAGCGTGAAGCCCCCCTCAAGATGAGATTTCCCCGTATGTAAGACCCCTTGAAGACGACAAGGTTGATAGGCCTGAGGTGGAAGTGCCGTAAGGCATGGAGCTGACAGGTACTAATCGGTCGAGGGCTTATCCAAAAAATAAAATGCAAATCTAGTTTCGTATCCAGTTTTCAAGGATTCAACCTTGAACCGATTTTTAGCTGCAAGCCTTTTATAAGGTTTGATCTTTTGCTGAAGCGGAAAGTGCGGAAGTAAAAGCAGCGCAAAAATCTTGTTTGGTGGCAATGGCGGAGGGGTTCCACTCGTTCCCATCCCGAACACGACCGTTAAGCCCTCCAGCGCCGATGGTACTTGGACCGAAGGGTCCTGGGAGAGTAGGACGCTGCCAAGCAATGTTCCCCGATAGCTCAGTCGGTAGAGCACTCGACTGTTAATCGAGTTGTCACAGGTTCGAGTCCTGTTCGGGGAGTCTATCCTGGAAGGAAGGATATATGTTTTGCATATTTCCTTCTCTTCCGGGGAAACCAACTCTTATGGAGAGGTGTCCGAGTTGGCCGAAGGAGCACGATTGGAAATCGTGTAGGCGTCACAAGCGTCTCGAGGGTTCGAATCCCTCTCTCTCCGCCAGCAAGGACTTGAATATGGCCCGTTGGTCAAGGGGTTAAGACACCTCCCTTTCACGGAGGTAACAGGGGTTCGAATCCCCTACGGGTCACCATCTCTTTTCTTTAGTCATCCCAGATCTGGAGGCTTAGCTCAGCTGGGAGAGCATCTGCCTTACAAGCAGAGGGTCGGGGGTTCGATCCCCTCAGCCTCCACCATACTTCTTATTACTGACGCGGGGTGGAGCAGCCCGGTAGCTCGTCGGGCTCATAACCCGAAGGCCGCAGGTTCAAATCCTGCCCCCGCAATTATCCTCTTCAAGAGGATGGCATTATTCTCGTGTGGAGCCGTGGTGTAGAGGCCTAACATGCCTGCCTGTCACGCAGGAGACCGCGGGTTCGAATCCCGTCGGCTCCGCCATTTATCTTCTTAGTTAAGACTTGTACGAGCCATTAGCTCAGTTGGTAGAGCACCTGACTTTTAATCAGGGTGTCGAAGGTTCGAGTCCTTCATGGCTCACCAGTTTCATATTTATTATGCGGACGTGGCTCAGCGGTAGAGCATCGCCTTGCCAAGGCGAGGGTCGCGGGTTCGATTCCCGTCGTCCGCTCCATCTTAATACGCGCCCTTAGCTCAGCTGGATAGAGCGTTTGACTACGAATCAAAAGGTCAGGAGTTCGAATCTCTTAGGGCGCGTTCCCTTTGCCGGTGTGGCGGAATTGGCAGACGCGCGCGACTCAAAATTGTACGCGCCTTGTGTTTTGCGCGTAAAACCGTTCCGTTCCTTGATATATAAGGTTTTTCCAAAGAGGGCACCGCGCTTTTGTCGGTAGACCCGCACCAAACTCCCCAAAATTCAGCCGATTTTGGAAGACCGCGCTTTTGTTAAGATGTTACGCGGTCGAGTTGTACGCGGCTGGTGTGTCGAGGATAACTCGATGTAGTATGCAAGTCAAGCAAGGCGAATTGAATATTTTTACTTTGCCGGTGTGGCGGAATGGCAGACGCGCTCGACTCAAAATCGAGTGGGGAGACCCGTGGAGGTTCGAGTCCTCTCACCGGTACCATATACTTAAAACAAAAACCCTGATCGTTGAATAATTCAATGATCAGGGTTTTCTTTGCATTTAAAGTAAATAATCAGCAGGGAGTACAACGCTTGTTCGCATATACCTAAGGAGCCGAAACTTATTCATTAAGACCCGATTTCTTGAAGCGATGTAACCTTTACAGGTTTTAAGCGGCACGGTTGCTTTCTCTATTTTTGGAATAATGATCATGTTGTTTTGCTGTCGTTACGGGAGCGGAGATTGGTGTTATTTCATTGGTCCCTGAGCGGATGGGAATTGGGACAAAAGTGATCGAGTGGTTAAAAAATTATGCCCAAAACAAAGGTTTTGACCGAATTTGTATCGAAAATGCCAACACGGATGCGAGTATTGGATTGGCAAGGAAATTGGGCTTCACTAATGTCCCTAATAGTCCAATTATTCAAGAGGTTCTTAAAACAGAGGAGTCGCCTGACTATCATTTACTGATAGTAAGATCATAAGTTCTTTTTAGTTAGTCCAGACTCAAAAAGTACCCCCAACTTCGAGAAGTTGGGGGCTCTAGTGTTTACTTTGATTATTTTTGTAATCTTCCGATCTTTTAAACATCCTCAGCCTAAATATTACGATACGCAATTCTTTCTTCAGTAAACTTGTAACTGTTGGCCAACTCAGAACTTGATTCCGATCGATCTCTCCCGTTTGAGTTGTTTTACAACATTATTCTATGGTTAGATACCTAGTCTGTATCCGGCGAATGCCTATAGTCAAACGCCCTTTTTATGATTTATTTGATACATAATTCAGATTCGCTGACGCCTACAGGTCGGCGAATCAGCCCAAGATATTGGGACTATTCGAAACTTGCGTACGGATGGCCTGTTACAGAAAAAACAAAGAGCCCCAAGCCAAAAGGGCGAGGGGTTAAAAAGCAGGTGACGTTCTTTGCTTCTAATTTATGTATGAACGTTTGCACATGTTACAAAAAACTAAAAGACACTGCTGTTCGATACCTATATTTCCAATTCGAATGAATGTGACCCAAAATGAAAATAAATAAGGAAAGTTTTAGCAACTATATTCTCGCAAAAGTTGGAATCTTCTAGTATAATATGTCTATAAAGCGAGGATTAGACAGGAATTTGGACTATATTTTCCGGCTCGGTTATTAGGATAAAGGTCCGTTTTTCGGTCGAAACTGTGCTTCTAGTACTTTTCCTATAGTAAGACTGAAAAAGAGGAGGGATCTGAGGTCAAATCTATGTAGGTAGTACCTGGTGGCTGTTAAATGACATTATGAGGTCAGGTGAAGGATTCGAACATCGCCATGGACGAATGGGTTATGAATTATTCTCCTATTGGTTGTCCAAATAAATATGAGCTGAAGGAAAAATGGCAAACCCGCTCGAAAGACGGGGACGCAAAGCCACGGGTCTGCGGCCGTAAGGCTATGATCGCCGGGTTACCCTAAAAGGCAGGCTTCCGGAGAAAAGGCACGTTTAGGGTACGTGTCTTTTTTGTCGTCTATGTCCGATTCCGAATAAGCCGAGGAACCTCATCGAGGGAGGGAACTGAAGTGGTGCTTGTACTGTCATTATTGCTGATGACCGCCATTCTGCTATTCGCCCATCCGAGAAGAGAGCCAAATCGTTGGGCCGGTTCAGTCGCTTTTTTCTCTGTACTCGGAGAGTTGACTATCGCCATAGATGAGAAGATAATTCCCGTATTTGTCCCCTTGGCAAATGGTCCAATTATAGCCGGATTAGAGTGGGTAAAAGGTTTTTTTTACTTCTTAGCCTTATACTTGCCTCCCTATTCATTATTGATGTTCAGCTTGAGCTATGCGGGGTGGTTTCAACGGCGAAAGAGTTGGAAGCGCTCCATAATCGTTGGGGCACTGATACCGGTTCTGATCATGTTTCTTCTACCTTCAGAGGCTTCACGTGATACACGGATACCGTTCTGGGCAATGATTTATTACGCTACCGCAGCAGTGCCATGCTTGAGGTTGGCATACCGTGAAGTTGATGAGAGGATCAGGCAGCAACACCGTGTGGTCTGTTGGATTGTTGTACCGTCGATCGGTTTTGTACTGCTTTTCGATTATATTCTGCCTTTGCTCCAATTCCACCCGCCCTTTGATACCAAACGTGCTGGTTTAGCAGCCGTGTGCATTTGCTTTTTTGTATTTGTTGTACGTTACGGTGTATTGGGCGTCCGAATCCGATTGGAGAAGTATTCCACATCCCCAGAGCCATATGGGGAGACTCCGCTTACATTTCAATTCTATCATGCTTTAAAAAGTGAACTTGGAAAAATACAGATTGCAGCCAGACGTATATTTTATCTTGCCCAACGAACCAAGCAACAGGAATTGTATCGGGATACATCTCATTTGATCGATGCTACCGAGCGGATTATGGCAATAGCTTTCCGTTTTCGTAATTCATCACAACAGTTGGTATTGTACGAGCAGTCATGCATTATAAATGAACTCGTTGAGCAACTATTGAATAGCTTGACGGGAGAATTTTGCAGCAAGAATCTTATCGTCCGAAAAAAATTGGATGAATCGATTGTTTTGCATTGTGATTCTGTTCACGTGCAGCAAGTCATGAAGAACCTCTTCTATAATGCCATTGAAGCGATGTCCGAAGGAGGGTGTCTGACAATAACATCGAGACTGTCGCAAGAAACGCTGGATATCTCTGTTCGTGATTCCGGTTGCGGCATCGCTCCGGAAGCAATGCCGTATATTTTTGAACCTCATTTTACAACCAAGTCGAACGAAGAGAACGATGGATTGGGTTTATTCTACAGTCATGAAGTCATGCGTCACCATCAAGGATCCATCGAGGTACAAAGTCTAATCGGAATCGGTACGACATTTACGCTTCATTTTCCCATCCAAAGAGTCATTCGTCATTCACCGCCATTGAACCGATGGGAGGGAGACCATGAGCAAGATCAAAGTATTATTGGTGGAAGACGATCCGGTGTGGAACGAATATATATCCGAAACGGTGAATCGAGAACCAGATTTGTTTTTGGTCGGAACGGCTCGGACGAAAGTCAATGCAATTCGCATTGTCAGTATGTTAGACATTGATGTGGTACTATTGGATGTAGTGTTGGATGGGAAAAAGGCAGACGGGCTTGACGCAGCGCTCGAAATTGTCTACATGAGTAAGGCGAAAGTCATCATGCTTACGGTATTAGACCAGGCAGAGATCGTTTCCGAGGCGTTCGGCAACGGTGCTTTCAATTATATTGTCAAAACGGCGCTCGAAGATATTCCGGAGGCAATTCGAGCTGCACATTCGGGACTATCCTCCATTCATGCTTCGGCTGCAGGCGTGCTTCGATCCGAATTTGTTCGAATGAAGCAACAAGAAATGCGCCAAAATTTGACGCGAACCGAAGTTGAAATCCTCCGTTTTATTCATAATGGTCATACCCGTTCCGCAATTGGGGAACATTTGCATATAACGGAAAGTACGGTCAAAAAGCATGTAAACCGAGTGATTCGAAAATTAAAGGTTCACACCGGTAGAGAAGCTGCCAAAAAAGCAAAATTGAAAGGAATATTATAAAGTCCATGTGTATTGATATAGAAAACCGGGAATAGCACCTTTAACCGATACAGGTAGGTGCTATTCTTTTTGTTTGTTAGTCAAACAACCAGTCAGGAATGCGTAACCAGCGTCGACTGAAATCTGACGACTGGCTATCTATCCCTGCCTCACAATCAAGGGTATTTAAACTTTTAAGCTTTAGTATCTATGTTTTGTCCGCGATACTGATCTTGTTTCTCTGGTTTGTGCTGCTGATGCACTGTTTCAGTATGTTGGTGATCTAACGATGTTTTCCTAGTCCCTCCGTGCATATTTCCCATCCCGCAATTCTTTGGCATTGAATTCGATATACCGCTTACTGCCATAGTTTTTCCTCCTCTATCACACTAGCCTTGCACCAAACCTGACATGAGAAATTACAGAAAAATTGTTTGTAAAATATCCTAAATATGGTTGCTATTACTGGTATTCTTCTGGTTGCTCATAAAAAAATCTCCTATTGTTAAGGTGTAGGCATGTTACCCACTCCATAACAGAAGGAGACCATAGCATGGGTAACAATAACTCAAAATCAGTCATTTGTAAATGCCTAAATTTGCTGAATGTCGGAGAATACCGCGGCCTGCTTGCCGACCATCGCACTCGCAAACTTACAACCGGTAAAGCCATTCAGATTTTTGTGGAGTCTCAGCTTGCAGGGCGTACCAGCTATGATGAAATCTCGGAACACCTTCGCATCATGCCGGATCTGCAGGACGACCATCTGAAGTCGATCAGTGCCTCTCAGCTTTCACGAAAGATCAAGCAACTCCCGACGGATCTGTTACAAGCGATCTTTCTCTGCAACATCGCACGCATCCAGGAGATCACCAAGCAGAAGCAAGGGATCCCGAATATCGGCAAGCTCCGGATTCTCGACTCCACCGTGCTTACCTTGCCTACCCTAGCTGGACGCTGGGCGTACTGGAGCAAAGAGCAAAATGCGGTCAAGATCCATACCCAGCTCGTGGTGGCCGATCGCGAAACGGTGTTTCCCGGCAAGATCATCAACAGCACAGCGGCGGTGAGTGATCAGGAAGTCGCTCTTGATCTGGTGGTGGCGGACGATGCGATTCATGTGATGGATCGCGGGTATATCCAGTACGAGCTATATGAATCGCTGATTCACCAACAGATGAGGTTTGTGGCCAGATTGCAGACCAAGAACAAGGTGACCATCCTCCATCAGCGAGCGGTTCCTGAGGGTTTTCCCATCACGATAGATGCGGACGTCGAGATCCAGTGGAACGATAAGCAGAAGCAGACGCATTACCTCCAAGCCCGACTGATCGAGTTTACGGATGAGCAGAAACGGACCTACCGCTTGCTGACCAATGTGCAGGATCGCTCTGCCCAAGAGATTAGCGAGATCTACCGCTATCGATGGTTGATCGAGTTGTTCTTCAAATGGATCAAGCAACATCTGAGGCTGGTGAAGATCTACAGCGCAAACCAGACCGCCATCTGGAACCAAATCTATCTGGCGTTGATCGCGTACAGCTTGGTGCTGTTGATCAAGTTAGAGATGCAAACGGATCTAAGCTTATGGCAGATCTTGAAACGCATGCGCTTATATGCTGAGCGATCGTGGGAAGAGTTTCAACAAGCTGTGTTACGACCGCCGTCTCGGCCATCCAAAGGCCGGCGTAAGAAAGGGCGGCCAGGAAGGCCGAGAAAACATCCGTTGAAGCTCAAGAGCGTCAAGATGGTACTAGAGTAACCGAACGATTCATCTACTAATTTTTGGTAACATGACTACACTTCACGTCCTGTTACCCTTTTAGCACATTGGCGGGAAATAGAAATGGAAAATTTTAATACAATAAGCTGATATAACTAATATTAACAATTAATTAAATACCATGTCACTTTAGATGCAAGGCTAGTGCCTCTATCAACTTTTTGCTACTCGTTTATCGTAGCATTTAATTGTGTCGTTACTATGTGGATTTAATGTGATGTTAAATATTTTGCTTCACCTATCTCATGCCTGCTCGCGTCCTAATCTCTTAATTTCGTTCTATTCTATCAGTGCTACGAATAAAAATAGATTAGTACTAAAACGAAGAGAAGGGGGAGACCAATGACGCGAACCAAATTGAGAGTGATCGGCCTGTCAGTGTTTCTATCATCTTTTTTAATTTCCCTAAAAGTCATCCCGGCGTACATTGAACTAAACGAACCTAAAGTTGGCACCTTACCTGAAAAAAGTCAGGTTCTGATGGTAAAAGAAGAAAAGATCATTATTCAAAAATCAAGTAAGACAATAAAAGCAGAGAAGCCAAATCCAATCGCTTCCTTGAAAAATTCAGCGGTGACCCCAACTGCGAAAAGGATGGTTCAAAAGCCGAAGCAATCGGAGCAACCACGAGTGCTGATTTACCATACCCATAATCGTGAATCTTGGTTGCCAGAACTTCAAGGTAAAACCGATCCCAATGAGGCCTTTGATTCCAAAATAAACGTTACTTTATTGGGAAAGGATCTATCCAATAAATTAAAAGTAAAAGGTATGAGTGTGATCCAATCTGCTGAAGATTATCCAAGTAAAATAAATAAATTTGACTACGCAAAATCTTACGCCTATTCAAAGGCTACATTGAGCAAGGAGCTCTTTAAACATAAATCCATTGAATATGTATTTGATATACATCGAGATTCGGAATCAAAAAGCAAAACAACCATACTGTACAACAATGTGAATTACGCTCAGTTATATTTTGTTGTTGGACGGGATAATCCCAATTGGAAACAAATCAAGAAATTTGCAGCCCGGCTACAAAATAAATTAAATGAAAAAATACCTGGAATCTCCAAGGGGATTTACCAAAAGGATCACTCCAGCGGGAATGGACAATATAATCAATCACTTGCCGAATATAGCGCGCTTATTATTGAAATCGGCGGTGTTGAAAATGCATTAGAAGAAAATTATCGTACGATATCGATTTTGGCTGATGCGATTCATGAAATTTGGCATGAAGATCATAACTCAGCCATTTAAGAAACATGATCGGATAATGCTCTACTGACCTCGGGCCGATGGACAAGCTTCATGTAAATATTTTGAATATGGGAACTTCATGATTCAAAGTTTTGATACATTCCTGAGCAAAAACTCCTGCCTAAATGGCAGGAGTTTTTGCTTACAGTTTCAGTAATTTAGCATTGATGGCTACAATGACGGTGCTTAAAGACATCAGGATGGCGCCAACTGCAGGATCGAGAACAATGCCAAACGGCAATAGAACACCTGCAGCAAGTGGGATGGCAACGATGTTATAACCAGTCGCCCACCATAAGTTTTGCATCATTTTACGATAGGTCACCCTGGAAAGCTTAATGATATTGACGACGTCTTGCGGATTGCTCTTGATAAGCACGACGTCAGCAGTCTCAATCGCAACATCAGTACCGGCACCGATCGCGATCCCTAAATCTGCCTTGGCAAGCGCTGGAGCATCGTTAACCCCATCACCGGTCATCGCTGTACGCAAACCTTCTTTTGCTTGAATCTGGTCGATTTTATCCGACTTTTGATGGGGGAGAACCTCGGCGAAGATTTCATCCAAGCCTAGCTGCTTGCCGACATATTGGGCCACCTTCTGGTTATCCCCCGTTAACATGATGGATTTAACCCCCATATCATTTAGTTCTTGAACGGCATCTTTGGCAGTGTCTCGGATCATATCTGCCAGTGCGATCATCCCTGCCACTTGACCATCAACGAGGATAAAGACAACGGTTTTACCCTCTTGCGACCATTGATTAAAGCGTTCCTCATCAAATGAAAGGCGCTTCTCCTTTACGTATACAGGACTTACCCCCATAATTTCCTTGCCGTCCACAATCCCTTGAAGGCCACTGCCCGGGAGTGCTTTGAAGTCAGTCACTTCTTTAAGTTGAATCCCTTTTTCCTTTGCAGCTTTTGTAATGCCTCTGGCGATTGGATGCTCGGAATGTGTCTCCACGCTTGCTGCATAGGTAAGAAGTTCCGTCTCGGAGGACGCGTTACCGAGATGGATATTTGTAATCCCGAATTCCCCTTTAGTTAAAGTTCCTGTTTTATCAAACACAATGGCTTGGATATTCCGCGCACCTTCAAATGCGGTTCGGTTGCGTATCAGGAGTCCGTTCTTTGCGGCAAGCGATGTCGAAGTTGCAATGACAAGTGGAGCGGCGAGCCCTAACGCATGTGGACATGCAATTATCAGCACGGTAACCATACGTTCCAAAGCAAAAGAGATCGGATACCCTAGTGTAATCCATGCGGCAAAGGTGAGAATCCCTACCACCAAGGCACCATAAAAGAGCCACTTAGCGGCACGGTTCGCCAGATCCTGAGCTCGGGACTTGGAAGCCTGGGCTTCTTGAACGAGTGCAATTACTTGCGATAGGTATGTCTCTTTGCCTACGCTCTGAACGGAAATCTTGACAGAGCCCTGACCGTTAATGGAGCCGCCAATAACTTGGTCGCCTACTTGCTTGGCATTCGGTACGGATTCGCCGGTTAGCATCGACTCATCAATCAAGGTTTCGCCTTCAGTAATCTGACCGTCGATCGGAACTTTTTCCCCCGGTTTGACGAGTACGATATCGCCTTTTTTAAGTTCAGTGACATCGATTTCGATAATCTCGCCTTTTTCTTTTACCAAATGTGCATCGGAAGGCATAAGTTTGGCGAGCTCCTCTAAAGCTTTAGAGGCCCCCATGATGGACTTCATCTCAATCCAATGCCCGAGCAGCATAATGTCGATTAATGTAGCAAGCTCCCAGAAAAAATCGGTTGTGGTGAGACCGAAAGTAGAGCTTGTACTATATACATACGCAACAACGATGGCGAGACAGATGAGAGTCATCATTCCAGGGTTTTTAGCGGAAAGCTCATCCTTAAGGCCTTTAATAAAAGGCCAGCCCCCATAGAAGAACACAAACGAGGACAATAGAAAAAGAAGGTACGTATCCCCTGGAAATCGCCAGTTTACGCCCATAAACATTTGAATCATTGGGGAAATGATCAGGATCGGAATCGTGACAATTAAGGAAATATAGAAACGCTTTTTAAAATTTTCAACCATATGCCCATGATGTCTGGAATGATCATGTCCGCCAGCGTGCATGCCATGGTTTACATGTCGGTGCTCATCATGCTGATGATGGTGCTCGTGTTCATCATGTTGTAAATGTTGGTGTTCGTTGGGTTCGTGGTGTAGTTCTTTATGTTGATGTTCAGAGGAATGTTGGGAATGATCGCTTTGATCATGTTTATGATTGTTATTCATGATCTTGCTCCTTCGCATTTTTATTTATTTTTAAGTAATTAATTTAACCTTTTTTGATATTTTTAATCACCTTCCGGTTCTTATTCCAACATCAACGTATTGTAGAAGAGAGGAAGAGAAAAATAAGCAGTTGCTAAGGACATATTCACTATGTAAGAAGGGAAGCTAAATAATTAAAATATTGTAACCCTACAAATTGTAGTATAAATATGGTACATTATAATGTCAATTTTCGGCGCGGTTTTATTTTATAAAAAATCATTTAGTTCGACATTTCAAATAACTCTCGAAAGCCTTTAGCAAGTGATTTAAGCCATTCATATCACGGTTTTTGTACTTCTAAAAAAATAAGGATTGACAAAATAACAGAAAATAGACTACATTATGTAGGGTTACAAAAAATTAATTTTTGCCGAATTTCTTAACAGAAAACGGGGGAACCACTTTTGGGTGAATTATTCTTTTCGTAAAAAAGAATATAGGGAACCTTCTACCGAACCCTCAGCTAACTCCGTAGGCATCGAAGGGAGACTACATATTTGAAAAAACTGATCTTATCGGCATTAGGTGCAGCACTTATTTTTTCAGCAAGCGCTACCAGTTCCTTTGCTAGTTCGGTCAAACTTGAAAATGAAGTGGATAAAGTCGTGGGGACGCCTTACCTGTATGGAGGTACAACAGTAGCTGGTTTTGATTGCTCGGGTTTTATTTTATATATTTTTGATAAGTTCAAATTGGATTTGCCTCGTACGTCAAAAAGCCAGGCAAAAGAGGGAACTCCGGTGGATCAGGACAATCTTCGAGCTGGAGACTTGGTATTTTTTAATACGGATGGGAAGGGGATTTCTCATGCAGGCATCTATATCGGCGACAATAAGTTTGCACACTCTTCAAGTAGTAAAGGTGTAAGAATAAGCAGTTTGTCAGAATCTTATTATAAAAATCGGTATGTTACTGCAAGACGTGTTGTGAGTGAGCAGAGTTACCTTAAAATGATTGGTGAAGAATAACCTTTAAAAGGACAAGCTATAGTTATGGGCTTGTCCTTCTATTTTTCGAATATGATCATCCAAAGAGGACGATCATATTCATAATTTGACCAAAGAAGATTTATTAACTACAATGTGTAGTATGTTAGACTTACAGCAGTTGTTGATTCTGGTCCAAGATAGGACTTTAAGAGTCAATTTTGGATGAAAGGGTGTAAGCATGTCTGTTAAACGTATGTATTTAAACGAGGAGGGGCTAAATCGCTTTTTTGGTTCTCTAGAAGCTCAAATCATGGAGATTATTTGGGAACATAATAGAATAACCATTAAAGAAGTGCAGTCTCTTCTGGATGATGATTTATCTTTCAATGCCGTGATGACGGTGATGAATCGCTTGATTGAAAAAGGGCATCTGAAGAAAGCAACTATAGGGAAGGGAAGAGCAAGACAGAGTTATTTTGAACCTGTACAAAGCAAGGAAGAATTTATTACCGAACAAACGAAAACTGTTACCGTAGGTTTAATTAACGACTATGGGAACTTGATGGTAAATCATATGGTTGATGCGATGCAGCAGGCCGATCCTCAGTTGATGAAGTTATTAGAATCACGTTTAAATGAATGGAAAAAAAATCGCCATGATAACCATTAAAAAGCATTCGATTATTTTTTACTTGATGATCGTCCTTGGTTTGCTCTTTTGGAGTCATATGGCATTTTATGTTCTGCATGAAATTTGGGGTTATTCCATTCAATGGGGAATATTGGAATATTGTCTTTCCGCTCTTGGAGAGACCACAATGATACACCAGTTCATATTAATAGGATTGAATATCATCATTTTATATAGCTTTCTGTCATTTTTTTACATTCTATTCAAACAAGTGTATCTTGAAATACAGTGGAATAAAGAAGTCCAATTCAAATCGGATATTTTGTTGACGGAAGCAATAAACAAAAAATATCAAAGATTTAATGGGAAAATAATAGTTATTAAAGACCATTCATTATTCGCTTTAACTTATGGCCTGAATCCGTGATAAAGGTTCTTTGAAAATTAAAGATAATTGAAGGAAAAAGCACCTCCGGTAAAGAAATTAAAAGAAAATCATAACTTTTCCAATTTCACCTGAGAGGTGCTCTATGAAGATCCAATTTGTCCGCTCGAAAGAGTTAATTCTCTCTACTCACGCCGGTCTTGCAACCGTTGGCGCTTTGCTTGCGCATACTGGACTTAGAAAGCGCCTGAATCATACAAAGATCAAAAGTATGAAAACACCGATTCATTCCCACGCCGATGTCATGAAGAGCTATCTGGGCCTGCTCTGCCAAGGCAAGAGCGACTTTGACCATATTGAGCCGTTTCGAAAAGACGATGTATTCACAATCTGCCTTCAGCTCCAAAAAGTCCCCTCCAGCCCGACTCTTCGCCAGCGTCTTGACGCCGCAGCACAGACGCCGGAATGGAACCGGATTTTACTTGAGGAATCCGCTGATCTCATTCGCAAGGTAAAGGCTCCATTAACAGGGCTGACAGCAGGTGAAAAGGCTTATGCGCCGCTGGATATCGACGTATCTCCTTTCGACAATTCCGGCACAAAGAAAGAAGGCGTATCTCGTACTTACAAAGGGACTGACGGCTATGCTCCCATCTTTGCCTACCTGGGCCAAGAAGGCTATGGCGTTAATGTGGAACTGCGTGAGGGCAGTGTGCATTGCCAGAAGGGAACAGCCGCATTTTTAGAACAGAGCATCGCATACGCCAAACGTGCAACGGACCTGCCGCTGCTCATTCGCATGGACGCTGGAAACGACAGCGCCGAAAATTTGCATGTTTGTCATCGCGAGAAAGCCGACTATATCATCAAGGCCAATCTCCGCAGAGAACCGAAGGAAATGTGGCTGCGCATTGCGGAAACGACGGGAATCGCCTGCCAGCAGCGCGAAGGAAAAGTCGAATATATCGGCGCGATAGAATTTCGCGAAAAGGGATTCGACCGCCCCCTTCGCCAAGTGTTCCACGTCATTCATCGAACGATTGATCGGGATCGACAAGTGTTGCTGTTCCCGGAAATTGAAGTGAGCGTCTATTGGACGTCGCTTCGCTGTGCCCCGTCACGAGTGATTGAGCTTTACCGCGATCATGGGACAAGTGAGCAATTCCACAGCGAAATCAAAACCGATTTGGATTTGGAGCGTCTGCCTGCAGGAAAATTCGCAACGAATGATCTCGTACTGCATGCCGGCTTGTTTGCCTATAACCTTCTTCGAATCATCGGCCAGGAGAGTCTGCGTGAGCATGACTCGCCGATTCGAAACAACGTGCAGCGTCGCCGTATTCGTACGGTTATCCAGAATATTATTTACATGGCGGCAAGATTGGTTCGACATGCGCGAGGTATTCGATTCAATTTCGGCTGCAACAGTCCGTGGTTTCCCGTTATCCGTCGTATTTACTGTGCCTTTACCTGACAGGATGGAATGTTATAGGGGTCAATAAGGCCTTGTCAGCCAAGGTCTGTTTGATCATGCGCTCCATCAGAGTGCGATCTCATTAAACAGTTTGTCAGCGTCAAAAATCGCACATTTTACAATAACAACCAGATTTTCAATCGAGCAATACAAAGCGTCACGGATTCAGGTTATGGATTTATTCGACCGAGAATTGTTATTTCCACCAAAATGCTGGAATGTTTTGATCAAGAAGAAATTACAGCGGTATTGCTACATGAATACGCTCATCTGAAAAGATTCGATCCTCTTCGTTCGTTAATCATAAATATCATAAAGAATAGTCTTCCTTTTGTACCGATCTTTAAAAAAATGCATCATTTTATTCATGTATGGATGGAGATTGATGCCGATCAATATGCCATGAGACACATGGGGTCACCATATGCTTTGGGCAGTGTATTATATAAATGTGCGAGTTCAAATCATCAACGATTCCCCATTGGGGTTGGATTTGCGGATGATCCCATCAATTACCGGATACAAAAATTAATTGAACCGAGTTCTCATATCAAAGTTCCAATACTGGATATTCCCCCTATGGTTATATCTTTTAGTGTATTCATCACATTTAGTGTCATAATGTTACTTAACGGCTGCACATAAAAGCCGTTTTCTTTTTCATTTTAAAACTACGTATTGTAGTATAAAAGATGGTCCAATGATTCATATTTAAAAGCGACAGGAGAATAGATACATGTGTGGAATAGCTGGAATTTTAACGTTTGGAGATAATTCAGGACCAGAAGTCAGTGCGTTGAGAAGAATGATAAATATGATCCAGCATCGTGGACCAGATCAAACGGGGATTCGCATCTTTGAAAATATAGGATTGGGCTTTACCCGTCTTTCTATTTTAGGTATTAATGATGGGAATCAGCCTCTTGCTAACGAAGATCGTTCCCTTTGGTTGGTATTTAACGGTGAGATTTATAATTACAAATCATTGAAGAAAGAACTAGAGAGTCTGGGGCATCGATTTAAAACCAATACGGATTCAGAAGTTGTTCTGCATTTGTATGAGGAATATCAAGAACGTTGCCTTGATAAATTAAGAGGCATGTTTGGATTTGCGATTTGGGATCGAAGAGCAAAATCACTATTTATTGTAAGGGATCACTTCGGAATTAAACCCATTTACTACTATCAGGATAGCAAACGGCTTATCTTTGCCTCCGAGATCAAAAGTATACTGGCTGCTGGGGGAATTCAGCCGATCATTAATCAAAAAAGCTTATTACATTATCTAACGTTACAATATGTGCCGCAACCAGAAACTATGTTTCAAGGAATTTGTAAGTTGGAGCCAGGTCATTATCTCAAATTTGATGAATGGGGTCTCGTTGCTAAAAAAAAGTATTGGGACCCGAAATTTGAGCCGGAGAATCGGCCTCTCGAGACATTTGTAGAAGAAATACGTTACAGTCTTCGGGATTCGATCAACTTGCATATCCAAAGTGAAGTACCGGTAGGCAGCTTCTTGTCTAGTGGGATTGATTCAACAACTATTACTAGCCATCTTACGGAATGCAACAAACAGTTGAAAACTTTTTCAGTGGGCTTTGAGGGGGATCAGAATGAGACCATATTCGCAAGAAGAACTGCTGAAGTGCTTAATACGGATCATTATGATGAAATCATTTCAGTTGAAAAATTTTTTGAGGATACCTTGAAAGCAGTATGGCACATGGATGAACCGATTGCGGACCCGTCTGCCATTGCCATGTTTCGATTGTCCAAGCTAGCAAGATCACAGGTTACTGTTGCATTATCTGGTGAAGGAGCAGATGAATTATTTGGCGGATATCGAATATACCGGGAACCTGGTTCACTTAGACCGATTTCTTATTTACCGAAGGAAATCAAAAATAAATTTAGAAAGTATCTTGCACAAATTCCATTTTCCTTTTACGGTAAAAACTATTTAATGCGAGGGTTTACTTCCCTAGAGGAGCGATTTTTTGGGAATGCCAAAATCTTTAATGAG